>NC_016637.1 GCF_000235565.1 Methanothrix harundinacea 6Ac | reverse complement strand
TAGAGTCATTTATAGACTCTAGGGAACCTAAATTCCGACCCCATAAGGTACTCTTCGACAGTATCTATGGCAATCCATTTTCGCTTACTATTCTCCGCCACGAACCCAGTTACGTTGCTACCACAGAAGGGGTCCATAACTATATCCCCTGGTTCCGTTAGGAAGTCAACGAAGAATTGAGGTAGATCCTTTGGAAACCTGGCAGGATGAGGCTTCATGCCACATTCTTTGCATTTCTTCAAATAGGGACTGCTAGAATCGGTGTTCCCTACTTGTAACACATTGGGGGGGATTGCCCCGTTATTGTCCCTTCTGAATTTGGATGTGATGTTATGACCGGATGGTCTCTTTTTGGCTACATACCCCTTTTCAATGATCCTCTGCATGTCCTTACTATATGGCTGAAGGACACTTCGATTATCAGCTTTAGGATAGGGGCTCTTGGAGAACCAAAGCACCAATTCTACCGAGTCCTTAACTCTGATCCGCCTGACTGTAACCCATTCAGCCGGTGATGGGAGCTTTGCAGGATTATACCAGTAGAATTCTTGAGCCAGGTGGAAGACTTTAGCTAACTCTATAATCAATTCAAAATGATATGTAGACCGGGTAGGTACTCCCTTATTCCATGACCCGCCGATATTAATTACGAGACTTCCGTCGTCTTTTAAGACCCTGTGGAATTCTTGAGCAAAGCCCATGAACCATTTTACATAATCTTGAGCATCAACGTTCCCATACTCCTTTTTGAATACAAGGGCATAGGGCGGGGAAGTAACTATCAAATTAAGTGTGGAGTCCGGTATTTCACTCATTATGTCTAGGGCCTCTCCTAGATAAGCCGAGCCGTATTCCGTGAAATAGTAGGGCTTAGCTGATATGATGCTCTTAAACGGGTTCTCAAGTCCTAAGTCCAATAGCGGCATGGTGTCATATGTGGGCATTGCAGTTACCTCGAAGGCAGAGGATTGCTCATTTTGGCCTTCGCATTGGTAGAGATGATCGATTTCTCTGAAAGCCACGCTAGAACTATATTCCTTACGATCTCAGCATCCCCATCTCCGAGATCGCCCCGGAATTTCTCAATTAGGGCCCATTGCTCCACTGTGAATACAACCTGCACTCTCTTTCGCTTCAAGGACATTTACTCCCTCTGTATCTTTAAAGGCTCTTTCAAGACACAATCAAGATAGGTCTGCATTATATTAGCACTTTTCCATTGGCAATTACTGAAGTGATTGCATTGGCTCATGAATTAGAGGATCTTCTAAATGCCCCCGCTAGCGACATAATGGAAGCAATACTGAAGGGTTTTAGGGCACAGGTAGATGTTAAGGGTAAGCTTGCAGAGTTATACCTATACCGCTATTTGGAAGGTTTAGAGAATCAAGGGACCATTCAGAGCTTGGAATGGAGAGATAAAGACGGCCACCCCGACTTCGCCTTTGAGTCAAAAGGAAAGAGCTACCAAATGGAGTGTAAGAATCTAAGGAATGAGGTTTACAAGAAACCGGAATTTAGCTACAAGGTAGAGATTCAAAGAACCAGGAATTCAAAGGATGGAAGCAATACCCGAAGCTACCGTGCTGATTACTTTGACATACTAGCGGTTTGTACCTTTAATCAAACCGACAAATGGGATTTCATGTTCATCAGGGCGGATGACCTTGAAATAGTGAAAGACAACCCTGAGTTACTCAAAATAATGCAGAGAGTACCTACCAAGATTACCAATCCTTGGAAAAAGGACTTGATCGATGTTCTAAATAGCTTTGGTGAAGAGTGGTCTTCCAAGAGCGGTAATCGGTCTCCTCTCCAAAGAACATTGTAAATCCTATCGATCAGAATCATCGAAGAGGCGACGGCCTAAGCCCTCGAATCCAAGATGAACCCCACCAGCCCCGGCGAGACCCCCGCCTCCTCAGCCACTTTCGCCACGATCTCCCCGGAGTCCAGCCCTCTGCCCGGAGCTCCCCCGCCCTCTGGAGGATCAGGCCGTCATCTATGGTGATGTATTCGGCCCGATCCGTCCTATAACCCTGAATGGAGCCCTCGAAAATCCTAACCCCCAGGACCTCCAGAAGGATCAAGGACCGACCCCCCATATTCGCAAGCCGTGATGGGGGAACCTGGATACCCTCTAATTTGGGGCATTTTTTTGCCAGCTCCAGGAGAGCGGAGGTAGTGAGGGGGAAAGACACATGGACCACCCTCTCTTTTGGATCAAGCCTGGATATCTCCTTACTGGAGTTGATGATTCGGATCTTCATGGTGGGTTGCACACCCCACAGGGGATGTATCCCGCCGCCCTGGCCTCCTCAGAGCTGGCAAACCAGATCTCATTTTCAGGGAGGATCTTCTCCGCCCACCTGCATGAGGGATAATGGTACTTATCCGACTTCGTAGAGCCCACAAACTGCCCCTCTGTGGTCGTCGTCGCGGTCTCGTTAACCTCGTCTGGTTCGGGCTCGGTCGTCGCGTTCCCCCACCACGCCGCCGGGTCGAATTCGTTGTTGGTGAAGTTCTTAACCACGGCGAAGCCAGCATCTACCAGCATCCGATTGAAGGGGTGGCTGGTGTTGATCGTCCCGTTGAGGTCCTCCAAGTAGACCACGGCAAGAAGCCGGTTATAGGGGTCTCGCCCATCCCCAGACGTGTTATCGATGTCCAGCCAGACCCTTTGGCCCAACAGGGTATCGGTGGCGAAAACCTTCGCCGGCTCCCCCTCTGGCGTGCTCATCTCCGGGGAGTCCACGTCAGCCAGCCTCACCCGCTCGATTTCATAGATGATCCGGGGGTCGGTCTTATCGATTCGAAGGTCGAAGGTGTCGCCGTCTACGACGTTGGTAACTATCCCGCTCGCCTCGTCGGGTGCCGCCGCCGCCAGGATAGGCATAAGTGAAGCCAGGACCAGCAGGGCCAAAATTGGATTCAGTCTCGTTATCATCCGCTCCTCTGTGGTGGGAAACTATCGTAGTCACCAAAAAATGTTTCGGTTTTGGTTAAATCTCGGAGCGGTCACATAACTACTCAATACCGCTTGAATGCGTCAGTTTTCAGATACCAAAGTACCAAAAACGTTATAAATTTATAAGTCAACAACTATATCATGACCGTGAAAACCACGGTAACGATGACCGACAGGACCGCCGCTGCTTTGCGATTTTATATAGGCAAAGAAGGTCTCGGGATGCGTGCACAAAGTCAGGTCATCGAGACCGCCCTAAAGGACTTCCTTCGAGATAGAGGGATCGACGTTGAAAAATATGGTGATTAAGGGGTCTCGCCTGCTAGAACGAGACCACCCCGAGACGACCACCCCCACCCAAAGGAGCAATCGCTATGGATAAAGTAGACTTAGAAGGATATCAGTTTTTCGCATCGCCCTCTGACCGCGCCCTTATGTCCGAGATCCTCGCCCGCCTCGCCGCGGTGGAGGAGGAGAACCGCCAGCTTAGGCAGGAGGTCGAAGCCCTCCGGCGGGACCACGCCGACCACAGGGAGACGGTGGGGAGGGAGATAGCCTCCGACCGCCGCCGGATAACCGCCCTGGAGACCCCGGCCCCGGCCCTCCGAGAGAAGACCGCCGAAGACCACGTTAACCGCCTCTTTTCTGAAATGAGACGGCTTAATATCCGCCAGACCACAGCCAAAGACGCCGCCCGCCTTCTCGGAGTCAGCAAGCCGCTTATCGATAAGCTAAAGCCGTATCTGGCGACCGACCCCCGCTTTTTGATCCTCCGAGACCCCCACCATAAGCAGCGTCACCTTATCAGATTAGCGGGAACGTGAAACCGCGTAATTACGTGGTTATGGTTTTGCGGATGGATTGATAGCTGCTAAAATCCGGCCCGTCGGAGGTGACGATCTTCCGACAAAATGGGATATGGATTAGACTGGAATAGGAATATGAATAAGTCAAGGGTATATAAAGAGAAGAAATAATCCGTATCAAGCCATGATTTTCAGAGAACCGCAACCGCGTAATTACGTGGTTTATCCCCGCCCCTCTTCTTTCAGAAAATCGAATCTCACTGGCGTTCCAAGTCGCCACGGCCCGTAGTTATGTGACTATCATCACCTTTTCATTTACTAGATAGTCACATAACTAAATGGGGTGGTACACAATAACCTTATAAGCTGCCTTAATAAATCTTAGGTCATGAATGGTAAAATTTTCGCCGTATTTTTAGTGATGCTGTTGGTAACAACGCCAAGCTTGGCTAGGTTTCCTCAGCCAGAAGATGGTGTTTGGGTCGTCACACAAACGCAATCGGGTCTCGCTACAGTTACAACAGTCTATCAAGGCAACATAACAGAAATTAAGGATGGGTTACTATGTCTCAACTGCACCGGAGACCTGCCTGGGTTTGAGTGGGTGGCTAAGTTCATGACGCAGTACGACGATACATATGAGTATTTCTATTTAACTCCTATAAAGAATAATACATTAGGTATTGAGATCATTCCACCTGTGAATATTTGTATCGGAACGGCTAGCGTTGTTGCTTTGGTTTGGGCAGATGAATGTAGACCTGTGATGGAGGGAGATCCTGAATATTACCCCTATGGGTCAAATTAACCTCCCTTTTTATTTGTTCTTGTTAGTCTTATCACTTCTCCAGCTCGCCACTATCCAGGCAGTCTTTGATGTACTGCTGGACGGTCCGGTCTTTGTACCCCACCTGCCGAGCTATGTTCTGTCGGTTCCGCTCCCCGGCTTGCCAGATCTTTTTGATCTTCTCTTGTGTCGCCAGGTCCTCGGATAGTCTCTGAATGGTTGGTTTAGCCTCCGGTTCAACCTTGGGTTCGGCGGCATTAATAGGCAGGAGGGTATCTTTTCTAGCTGTCTGTATATCTCGTTTAGCGGTGGTTTGTATAGCTTGTATAGCTGGTTGAGCTATCTCCAGCCTTCGGACACGTTTCTCCAGGTCCTCGACCTTCGCGAAGAGGGGCATAGATGACCTCTCCGTGGTCTCGTCTCTCCACAGCTCCCCGTCGAAATACCGTTTCAGGGCATCCCTCACTAGCTCGGCCCGGTCCCTTCCGGTTTCTTTGGCTACATCCTGGAGGGTCTGGATAAGCTCTTCGGGAAGCCTGACGTTATACTGCCTCAAGCTCTCCATATTAGCTCTATAGCTATCTCTAGCGCTATAAGCTATACGGTATAGCGTATATCAGTGATATCTCCACAGCTAGAAAGGATATCAAGGGGTATAATCATCCACCCTCACCAGAGAACCGGCCTTAAAATCGATCTGAGAGATCATTATTTTCGGTGAATAAAATTAATCTTCATCAGGCTGGCCTTCAGCCCCCCGCGCCCTCTTCTATCAACGCCTCATGAATTTGTCTCAGCAACGGCTCTGGCGTGTTGCTAAAATCGGGCAATTCGTCGGGCTCCAAACTCAGCAGGTCATCCTCGGTCATGATCGGCCGCGCCTTCGGCGGGGGGTGGGGGATCTCCGCCTCCAGGCCTGCAAGCCTCCGCTCCAGTTTAGCTATCATCCCTCCCCGCCCCCGCCCCGAAGTTGAAGAGCACAGCTTCAAGTTCTGGATCCATCGGCGGTCTCTCCTCGCCCTCTTCGCGGTTTGCCAGCCAGACCACGTAGTCCCGTAGGGTCTGGATCGTCGCCGGCCCCCTCTCAGCTTCAAGGGCTCTAATCCGCCGTTCAATGCCCGCCTTCATCGATCATCCCGCCCCGCGCCATCATGATCTGGATGCACAGATCTTTAACCATCGCCGCCGCCTGGCCATGCCCCTCAGTCTCGGCTCTGGACCACAGATCCGCCTCTCGCTGGAGGTCGTCGGGTATCACGCCGCCCTCGTCTTGGATCGTCATCAGCCGGAAGGCCAGAGAGAGTCCGCTCCCCTCCAGCCACGCCCGCCGCCCCGCCCCGTCGGTGGTGGGGGTCATGCCCCCATGGGCGCTCTCCTCCAGGTCCTCAAGCCGCGACCTCAAACTCTCAAATCGTGTCATAGTCCTTCCAGATCTCCGCCGCCTGCCTCTCCAGGGCTTCGAAGGCGCTCTCGCCGGGGAGGGCGCCCACCGCAGAGAGGAACCCGTCCTCGTCGTTATCGACCCATGGGGGATCGGGCTCAAGCCGGTCCAGCCGCCTCAGCAAATAGCCGTATCTCATTTTCTCTCGTCCTTCGCCTCTTCCAGTGCCGAAAGTCGCCGCTCGATGTCTGCGAGCTTCTCCAGCTCGAAGGCCTTCAGCCAGACCCCCATTAACTGAGCGATCCGGCCCGAATACTCGAGTTCTCGCCCCTCTTGAAATGCCGTAGACGTGATCCGTTGGCAAACCCTACGGACGTCTTTGGGCTCCCTTAGGGTCACTCCCCGCGTCTTTTTAGGCTTATTATTCTCGGTCGTTTATAGTCCTCCTCGTATCGAAATGCTTCCTAACCCCCCTGGGGTGTCGTCGGATAGTCACCGCCCTGCCTCCTCCAGCTCATCGCAGATCGACCGCGCCCGCTCCAGGATGGACACAAGCTCCTCAAAGACGGCATCGGCTTCATGGTAGAGGGCCTCCAGCTCCTCGCCCAAATCTGAGGGTTTGGCTGTCAGGTCATCGCCTCCAGTTGTAGCCGGCATTTCTCTCAGCCGTGGCATCAGAGCTCAGATCGCCTCTTCCGTCTCGCCGGCCCCCTTTGTTGAAACAACGCCAGCAGACCAGCCCGAAGCCTAAGAGCTCCAGCCCGCCGCCGTTCAAGGGCTGGCCACATCGAGCACACTTCCGCCCCTGGTATCCGGTCAGAGAGAGCCGGGAAACGTCGGCCTCGTCGGGATCCTCCAGAGCTCGAAGTCTCGGAGATCTGGCGCCCTTCTCGAAAGAGAAGAGATCGGCTTGGAGGATCATGGGATCACCCCGTTGTAACGGTTGACAACGTGACAAAAAGTGACAGGATTTGACAACGGCCCTTTTCGTGGTGTCGGATCCCCGGTGACTCTCGACGGTGGACAGATGGACAGAATGTGGACAAAATTGGGCATTGATAGGGTGATCATGCCCTCACCCCAGGCCCGTAGATCACAGAAAAGCCGATCTTTCGCCTATCCCATCCGTAGGCGATCACCGCCAGGTCCAGCTGCCTGGTAGCCGTCCCCAACGTCCCCCCCACCTTCGCCACGTACCTCTCTGGCGTGATCTCGCCTGATTCGTCGAGGAGGTCTTTGAGGGCAGGCTCGGAGAGGGAGGGCCTCTCCCCCGGCGTATCTTTTTTTGTGGCGGAAAGCTCCTTTTTTGGCCGATCACTTTCGGCTGAGCTCCGCCCCTTCGGTTCTGGTGTTCGGCCGTGCTCCAGGCGCTCAGCCTCTCTTCTGGCGGTCTCCTCCAGGTTGTCGGCTATGCTCTGGTAGGCCTCGGGCCCGGAGTCTCCAGCCATCGCCTCCGTATCGCCTCCATGTACTCCATGTACTCCACCAAAACCGTCATCCTGTGGCTGTGGAGGCGATGGAGGCGGTGATTTTCTATCTTTACCCTCTCCCTTTTCTCTCTCTTTTCCTCTCTCCCTCTTCTCTATATTTTCATCCAGGGTCAAAGTTAGGGGGTGACCGCCTCCATGTACTCCATGTACTCCGTCGCCGTCGCCCGCTGGCGGTCCGTCTGGAGGCGGTACGCGGGGGGCGGAGGCGGTACTATCCTTCTCGGAGGCGGTATGCCGTTTTATCTCGATTAGTCTTACTTTCCGGTGGCCCGTCTTGAACTCCACCTCAATGCCGATAGCCCGCAACGCTGGGATAATCCGCCTGAGCTTGTTTCCGGCCCCTTTCGCCGTCTTCGGCCACCCGGCGGGCATGCTGCTGGCGGTAATATTCGACCGCGCCTCCAGGATCGACAGAAGTCCCCCGGCGGTATCGGTGACGCCTTTTTCAGGGTCGGGGAGTCCATCGACAAATTCCATCAGGGAGACGGCGAACATGTCGTTTTCTATGAGGGCAACTTTTGATTCGTTTTGATTCGTCTCGAAAGCCGCCAGGAACTCGCCAGGCTTCCAGCCTAGCGCCCCCTCACAGGCAACCACCCACTCGGCAAAATCGGCCATTCTCGGCTTAGATTCAAGCCGGACGTTGGGGAGCTCTCGCAGGCCGGAGGAGATCACACCGAGAACCGCCCCCAGTACCCCCGGCCGGATCCGCTCCACCTCGGCCAAAATCTCTTTTTCAGTCCTCCGGTCCTCGGCCTCGATACGGGGGAGATGGAGGAGGATCGCCCTATCCAAGAGGTCCCCCCTCGTCGTCAACGCATCGATCCCGTTAAGGATAACCGGCCGCTGGATATCAAAAAGGGCCTCTTCGGAGTCGGTATAAAGCTCTCTTGTGGACATCCCGCCGCCGGTACTCATAACGCAAATCGCATCACCAAGCCAGGGAGGGAGCCCGCTTAAGTTATCGTAGTTTTGAAGCCACGAATTAGACCCGGCGATCATCATTTCATGCTCATTTCGTGGTGGGCGCCGGAGAGGGGACTTATTAGGATCGACCACAGCCCGAAGGATCCTTCCAAGCCAGGACTTACCGGACCCCTGCTCCCCGTCCACTATTAAGACCGGATAGGGGCCCGTCGGCTTGAACGCTTGAACCAGCCACGCCCGAACCAGCACCCACGGCGCCCCCTTCGGGACATTCAGAACCAGCCGGAGGTCTTCAAGATCGCCGTTACTCTCCGGATCAGGTAGTGATGTGATCCCCTTCGACCGCCTGAACTTCACCGGGACGGCCTCGGAGGATATCACCCTCCACCCGGCGGAGTCGATCTCTACCGCTCGCCAGTCGTCGCCGCCAAGGTCAAGATAGAACTTATCGCCGTACTCAGCAAATCGGACGAATACCGGGAACGTTTCGCCCTTGAACGTCGCCTCCCCCTCCAGGACGGCGAGGGCATCCGCCACCGCGGAACCCTTCGGCGCCTTCCCCTCTGCATGGTAGAGAAGGCCACTCAGCCAGGTTTTAACGGCCTTTGATTTGAGGGGGTGGTTCTCGATATGACCTCCCCCGTTCGGGACGGTGGCGAAGGCCTCCCCCTCCGGAGACTTCCAGAACGACGCCCCGGAGGCGAGGGCGAGGTCTACAATCCGGGTAGCCATAGACGGGCCCCGGCCTCCCTTCTCGTCGTCGCCGTCCTCGTCGTCGATCCTTTTAAGGTCAGTCAGAAGAGCCGCCTTCAATGCCCCTTTGATCCCGGCCCGCTTCAGTAGGGCCTCGGCCCCGACAGCATCACGCCGCCGGTATGCCGCCAGCGCCCGCTTAACGTCGGGATCCGCCGCCCACCCGTCGGGATCCTCCGAAAGCTTCTCCTCCAGGGTCTCCAAAAGGTCCCGGGCCTCTTCGGTGGAGCTCTCCCCCCGGCCCCGGTCCTCGTCGGGGATCCGCCCCCGGCTCCGGGCATAATCGAGGGTCTGGAGGAACCTCTCCCCCCGGAGAGCCCCGGATCTCGCCTCGGAGCAATCGATGATCCGGCCTTCCACCGCCAGCCATAGGGCAGGACCGCCGCCGGTATCATGTCGCCCGCACCACCACGAATTTTTAGCGGGACTGACGACGAGATTATGACCCGTCTCCGACCCATGGATAGGATGCTCTCCGAAGAACTGGCCGCCCGACTCCTTGAAGCCCGTTACGTCGATCACGTCCAAGATCGACACGTCGCCGAAGGGGTCCTTATCCGTCGTCGTCGGCGGTCTCTTCTTAGTCAGCCCTTCCAGCTTTGCCCGGTCGGTATCCGTTTTCGCCTCCAGGACCGGAGAGAGGATCCTCAGCAACTCGTCCCCGTTGATGGTGGCGAGAGGGCGTTCCTCCAGGACCTCCACCACGGCCCCGGAGGGATGCAGACTCCCCGGCCCGACTACCTGAAAGCCTCCAGTCCCCCGGAGGTCTCCCAGGACCTCGCCCGTCTCAGGGTCCCGGAGGAGATGCCTTCCTTCCAGGTCGGATAGATAGTGAAAATGCCGCCTCTCAGGGATCGGCTCGCCGTCCTCCCCCCGCCGCCCCGCTTCCATGGTGGGGGGGAGGAGGGAGAGGTCCACCAACTCAGCCAGACGAGGGAGGTTATCCGCGTCCAACGTCGCCAGCCCCGCCCCGTTCGGCCCGGTCCCGTTGAAGATCCCATAGTTCCCGCCCCGCTGGAGATGCTGGAGGAGGGTCGGGTCGTCTACCCCGTAGTTCGTCAGCTTAGAAGGCTCGCCGGCCTGGAGCCTCTTCGATTTCGATCTATCCCCGCCGGCGGCCGCCAGTTCCTCAGCATATCGCCTTCGGGCATCCTCCAGAGTCAGGCTATCCCAGAAGAATTCAAAGGGCTTCTTCAAGCCCTCGCCGGAGGAGCCGAGCTTAACGAACCGGAACCCCTCGGCTTGGAATTGAGGAGGGATGGATAATCCCATCTCACCACCACCCCGGCCGGTCGTGATCCGCTTCTATTCTGGCGGCTATTTCACGATCTGGCGCCTCGATACGGCCCTTTGAGGTGAATAAACCGCTCTCCTTTCTCTGATTTAGGAAAGGCTTAAATTGCTTTAGAACAACTTTCATCTACGATATCTCCATGAGTAGCGTCTCGGAGTGTCGCCCGTCGTGTCGTCGCCGCGTGGTTTGCCCCCGCGCGGCCCTTAACATCATTTTCATTATGTAGCGCCCTCTTTTTCCATCAACAAGTCAATACAGGCTCGGCCAACTTCCGCCAGCCCTACACCGTTTTCCCATGCGCACTTTTCTAAAAATTTGCGCTGTTCTGATGTGCACCTAAAGCATACGTCGTATTCGTAACGCCGTTTTGATTTATAGGAGGTCATCATGTAATGAAGTATGCGCTCACACCATATTAAAGCTCTTATGGCGGGGCGAATGTATGACAGACGGTCAGACGTACCGCCATGCATCGACGTCTTGTAGCATCTTGCAGCGTCTTGCAGCATAATATGGTTTAATATGGCTTAGTACGACTTAACATGTAGATAACAGTCTATTAATAGTATCTATCGAACTTTGCTCGAACTTTGCTCGAACTTTGCTCGAACTTTGCTCGAACTTTGCTCGAACTTTGCTCGAACGCTCCTCCCCGGCCGGAGGAGTGACCGCCTTCCTCCACCCCCCCCCCTGATACATTGATACAGGATTGATACAACACCACTCACCGACATGGACAGATGGACAAAGAATGGACATCGAAATTGCAAAGTTGCAACGGAATTGCGAAATTGACAGGGATGTAAAGATTGACAGAACTTATAGGGATCTTACAACGGATTACATTTTCACATTTTTATATATCGTGTCTAAATGTCTATGGTTTGTCTAAGCTCGTCTAATATTATTAAATCGACCAAATGTATATTATAAACAGTATCTGAATTAAATTACGCCCCCCTCACCGCCCCCATTCATCACGATTTCTTTATGAGGTTTGAACCTGAACCTCTTTAGACTGTCGCCCTCCTCCCCCTCATGGGGGAGGGTATCATTTTGAAAACACGGCTATTCCATGCACTATGAGAATAGCCCCCTCTCGTCGCGTAAACGTATACTTCACGGGAAAATAATCTATTCATAAGATAGGGCTTATAATAATCATCGCAAAACCAGCGTCTAGCGCCGTTGTAATGAGGGTCGAAAAAGCCGAAAATCCATATATACCATTATCATCTTTTTGAATCTGTAAAGCCTATTTTCACGTACATTTTGTATCGAAAAACGAAACCCTTTTCAAAAGTAGTTATGTGACTATCTGGCATATTTAGATGGAGGAGAGTCACATAACTAACGTGGGAGGGAGAAGGGAGGCGGGGAGAAGATCTCCGAGACCACCGACACGGCCAGACCGACGCCACCAGAGCCCCGCCTGTGGAGGATCGCCGGCCCAGAGATAGTCCTGGACCTCCGGGGAGAGACCCTCCAGAAGCCACGGAGAGATTTTTAAATTGAGATCGAATAAAAAGAGAGATGAGAAGGTGGAGGGCGGGGGGATATTTTAGATCTCGATCGATTAGGATTG